>NZ_MJAT01000013.1 GCF_001742305.1 Desulfuribacillus stibiiarsenatis
ATAATTTATGCCGCGAAAGCCTGTTTATATGGGATAGTACCCTCTGGTAAAATACTGACGGCGGAAGCCAATAATGATCTAGTATCACTTCCGCCCAAGAAACGGGAGTCCAGAGGGTACAAGGGCCCCATGTCAACAGGACCGTGGAATAAATGGATTGAAGAGCATGAAAAAACGTCAACCATAACTAATGATTGACGCCATAATACTTTTGTTTTTTCTACTGTCTACTTGACAGGGGCATGTTCAGAGAGTTAGCCTCTATCATTCGTTATATTACCATCTATTTGGAGGGGGAACTTTAAAATCAATACTTGCTATTAAACAACGATACCAGCTTCGAAAGTTACTACTGCTGCAAGTAAGTTAACTACTGCTAAATCTGCTTCTTCTTGTGTTGCTTCTTCGTTGTTAAGAACTGCTTGTGCTGCGTCAATAGCTGCTTGTAATGTTGCAATAGATCCTACTTCGTACTGACCTACTTCTGTTCCTTCTATTGCATCTACTAATACTAACTCAGCTGCTGCGATTTCTGTAGCAAGTACTGTTGTATCAACTTCTACTGGAGTTTCTTCTTCAACCACGATTCCAGCTTCAAAAGCTTCTACTGCTGTTAATAATGCTTCAAGCTCATCTGTTAATTCTTCTTCCGTTGCTTCTTCGTCTTCAAACACTAATTGTGCTGCTTCGATTGCTGCTAATAAATCAGCTTTAGAACCTTCAGCATACTGTCCAACTTCTTCACCCTCAACTGCTTCATCATGAAGTAATTGAGCTAACAATATTGCTGCTTCTAATAATTCAAGTGTCGTAGGCTCAGGAACTACTTTTCCAGCCTCGAACACGATTACTGCTGCAAGTAATGCTTCAAGAGCTTCTACTACCTCTTCTTCTGTTGCTTCTTCGTTATCTACTACTGCTTGTGCTGCTTCGATAACTGTTAATAACTCCGTCATTGAACCTACAGCGTATTGTCCGTCTTCTTCACCTTCTACTGCCCCATCATATATCTCTTGAGCTACAGCGATAGCTGCTACTAATAATTCAAGTGCCGTTGGTTCAGGAAGAACTTTTCCTGCTTCGAAAGTTTCAACCGCTGCAGTCAATGCTACTAATGCACTGTCTAACTCTTCTTGCGCAACTGTTGCTTTGTTCACTACTAATAATGCGATATCAATTGCAGTTTTGAATGTTTCCTTCGAACCTTCTGCGTATTGACCTTCTTCTTCACCTTCTACAGCATCCATATGAGCTTTAAGAGCTTCAAGCACTGCTGCAAGTAATGCTGTTTTATCTGCGTCTGTTCCAGGTGCTGTAATTACAGTCTGTCCACCAGTAACTACTGCAGAAGAGCCTGTCACTACTGCTTTACCGTTAATTACTACGTTTGCGTTTGCAACAAATGTCATCTCAGCTAAAATATTTAATACTGCTCCTGCAGCCTTTTCAGTTACTACAAAGCCAGTAATTTGAGCATCTTCAGATACATTTACAGTTGCTGCTGATTTTACAAAAAAGTTGTTAATTACAACGTTAGCAACTTCTACATTTCCCTTACCTTTTACAGTTAAATCTGCAAACTGTCCATCAAGAACTGCACCAGCGTTAACAAATGTCTTACCTTCAACCGTTACACCTTCAAGAATTGTTTGTCCTTCACCAATTCCTTGTGCAATATAAAGGTCGCCTTTAATTGTGATATCCTTTAATACAACATCCGCAGACTTTACAACTACGTTTGTTGTAACATCTTCTGTATAAGTTCCTGCTTCGTTAACAATCTCACCTGATGAGTTCACTACTAATTGAGCAGTCTCACCACGACGAATGTTATCTAGCGGGTTAAAGTTCCCATCAGTAAATCCAGTAATATATCCTTTATCTTTAGCGATTGCTACATACTTCTTCGCCCATTCGCTAGTCTTAGCTGCATCGTTAAATGTTGCTGTTGATTGCTTCTCTTCAAATCCAAATGCTTCAACGATAACCTTTGCTGCTTCTTCTCTTGTAATCTTTTGGTTAGGTTTCATTGTACCGTCAGGGTAACCAGCGATATATCCAGCTGCTACTGCCTTCGCGATTTCATCTGCAAACCATTGTCCATTTACGTCAGAGAAGTTAATTGTAGCTTTCTCCGTGAAACCAAATACTTTGTTTACAAGTGTAATAAATTCAGCACGAGTAATGTCATTCTGTGGCTTAAATGAACCATCAGGATATCCAGTTACAACGTCCTTAGAGAATAATTTCTCTACAACTGATTTTGCCCAGTGGTCAAGATCAGTAAACGTAGCTGTTTCTTCTGTGTTTTCTACTTCTGTTTCTTGCGTTACTTCTTCTTCAGTACCTTCTTCTCCAGTACCTTCTTCTTCAGTACCTTCTTCTTCAGTTCCTTCTTCTTCAGTTCCTTCTTCTTCAGTACCTTCTTCTTCAGTACCTTCTTCTTCAGTACCTTCAGTCTCAGTACCCTCTGTTCCTTCTGTCACTTCTGGTGCTTGTTGCTCAGTTGCTAATGTCTGAATAGGCACTAACGTGACCACCATTACGAATACTACCAAAATAGCAGTAAGTTTTGTAGCGAACTTAGTCATGTTGCTCCTCCTGTTGTTGTTTTATTTTGCATACACATCTTATTGCAATTTGTATATACAATTCGTATTGCTTACAAGTTATATTAAACCACATATCTAACGCATCCATCTAGTAAAGGTTTTTTCCATTTCTGGATAAAGGTCATGAATTTTTCCAAATGCGAATGTTCTTCGCTAAAGAAAAAAGCAGTAAAGATCGTATTGCTACGGCCTTCACTGCATAGATTTCTGAAGTTAAATTCTAAAATCGATTGAAAAAACTTATGGAGTAATACCCATTCTTTCTTATGATGATTACCTCAGCTTCCACATTCATACAATCATTTCTTTCATGCGATTTAATTGTTCTTGCAAGGATATCCCTCCCATTGGTTTCTGTTACGTAAATTATAGCATAATACACAAACGCTTGTTCTGTTTTTCGAATTATATATTTAGAAATCTCTATATTAGTTTCAGTAATTTCAGTGTTCGATAGATGATGACTGCCGCTTCTGCACGAGTCAGATTTTTGTTCGAGTCGACCCGGTTGTCATAACCTGATAAAAGTTCTAACGAGATTCCCAACGTTACGGAATCATACGCCCATGAGCTAATGGAGTCTACATCCGAATAATGTGCTATAGTATCTCTGTCTGCAATAATCGGTTGCTGATCAATGAAATCCCTATTAGTTGCATTGATAGTATTACATAAGATGACAATAGCCTGCTCCCTAGTGATATTTTGAAGAGGTTGAAATGTATTATCTCCAAGACCTTTGATAATACCTTCTTGATGAGCAATAACTACATCATTATAATACCAGCTTGTTTCTTTTATATCAGTAAATTTGCTTATGTTCTGCCACCTATTTTGCGGATTAACACCTACCGCTAATGCAAAAGCGCGGTTGATTAATGATATGAATTCAGCCCTGGTTACATCTTGATTCGGTTTAAATCTTACTGCCCCTTCTTCATCATATCCAAAAATAATTTTTCGGTCAGATAGCTCCCGGATAATATCTCTTCCCCAATGATTTTCTAAGTCTATAAAACCTAGGCTTTGTTTCGTCAAAATCCCATACACGCTGTTTGACATGCTATGCAATTGAGCATAATACACACCATCGTTTTCTATAATAGCAGTTGGAATATGCAGAACTTGATGATTTTCCGTATATACGACACCTGTTGCAACTTCATCCACTGAAATATCTTCAGGGATTACAAGCTCGCGCGTAATATATGTGGAGAAGTTATTGATTTCAACTTCTTGATTCGTGGTTGGATCTAGGACAGTTAATTGAAACTCTATAGGATTTATTAAGCCTTCAACACTAACTGGGCTCATTTTGAATTGAAATATTAGAGCATTTAAACCTGTTTCGCTGCTATGAAGTATAAGCTCTAAATCATCTTCAGGAATTTCTCTTATAGGCAATTTATATCCACTATAGCTCGTGCGTATATATAGTGTCGCGTCTGTTTTTAATAATTCTCTATAGATTTTATTGTTAAAAGTAACGCTTGTGTTTGTAGTGGTATGATTTGAAGCTTTATCCACTTGATTGATATTTACTTCAATCGTAGGCTTTTCTAAAGGTAATAAAGCAAAACCTTCCATAATATTTAGTTGTTCTAAGTTGACAACAATACTTTCTTCATCAAGATGTTCCATTTGATTCTGCGAAACCTGAATTCGTACCGTGTTCGTAGCTTCATCGATATAGAAGTTTGTTGGTTCTATGCTAGAATTGTCTGATACATATGTAGAGTCTGCTGTAGTTGAGGATGTTGTGGTTGTAGTATCATCAGAATTGTTCGAATTGCCCACATTTGTTGAATCGCTGGCGTCGTGATAATCATTGTTTGAGGGTAGTTCCGGGACAACTGGCTCTTGTGGCACTTCTGGCACTTCTGGCACTTCTGGCACTTCTGGTGTTTTCACAAACACCCGCAAAAAAGGATACCCCGTATTAGTCGTTCCATCAATATCCCAAATCGTATCAAAATCCCATTCTGTATATGTTTCTTCGAGTTTCATATGTGCTGTAATTTTACCAGTACCCAATCCACCTATACCAGAAATCTCTGCATTGTAGAAACTGTTATATATTTTACTTGAAGGGCCGCTTCCAACTAAAGCACCAATATTCGTTGCTGATATTGGGGTCTGCACATTTCCAGTAGTATAGCTATTCCGTAGTCTCGCCGCTAGTCCAACATTGACCCCAATCAGTCCACCTATATGATTGCTCCCTCCACTAACATTTACATGACTGAAACAATCGATTACCCGACCATTGCTATCACCTATTATTCCACCAACTCGATAACCTTTTCCTTGCAATGTTCCCGATACATACGATTGATGTATCTCAGCATAAGCGATCTTTCCCGCAATGGCACCAACATAATTTTTCCCAATAATTGAGGCATTCTCCAGAGCAAGATTCTCTATTTTAATTGTTTGACTAGGCAAAGAGGTTGCCCCTACATTTCCGAATAGTCCGACATATTCTTCGTCTGGTCTGTTAATTGTTAGATTGAGAATTTTATACCCTTGTCCGGTGTATGTTCCTGTGAATCGTTGGGTAGTACTCTCTGTTGAGCCAATGGGTAACCAACCTTTACCACCATTGTATCCTACTCCATCTTCGCTAAGGTAAGTTGACATATCAATATCTGCCACTTGAACAAAATGTGCCGCTAAATGATTCCTCACTGCATCTAATTGTGCTGGTGTAGCTATTTGGTAAGGATCTGATTCTGTGCCATTGCCACCGTGGAAACTTGAAGCATAGACATAGGCTGAATTCCATTGATTGAGTGGACTGTTGCCAAGAATGTTCCCAATTAACATCAAGACAACCAGCGCTTTAATGTAGAACTTCTTCAAGACATGTCCTCCTATCGTTATTTAGATGTACAAGATTCCATGTAGCCCGAGTTGTTTTGACATATATTTCGACATTATTTTACATATTCCTTCTTATTTTACTTTTTTTGTATGTTTTTCAGAATAATAAAACCACCCAGAATCATTTAGGTGGCGGTAAATTGTAACGACTATTAACTTGCATTGCTCGAATATATTTCTTTTGCATACGTATCAATCTGGTTCTTCAAGTCTTTATGGTCAATACTTTCATAATGCAAATATCATCCATTACTTTGTGGTACGTCAACAAATTCGCCCTGCTGTTGTGAGAATTTTAGAAAATTCGAAACATGTTGCTGAAGGAAGAGAACCTCACCACACAAATGAGGAAGTATTCGAAAATAAGGATTTTTTACCCGAGATGGTCTTTTTTATTTCATATCACTGCATTATATCCAGTATCAAAGCTTTGATAAAAAATTAAAAAAGAAAGGATGAATGCATTATGGCAGTAATTAGTGATCGTATTGACACACGCGTAGCACTTGTTCTGAATGTTGGTTTGGATGAGAAGGGGAACATGAAGTTGTCTAAGAAAACCTACTCCCGCATTAAGCCAGCAGTAACAGACGAAGCCATCTTCAATGTAGCGAATGCAATCGCATCTCTACAAGACTTCGAGCTGCATGGTGTAGAAAGACTTGACACCAATGCCTTAGATTTAGAGTAATAGCCACGCAAGGAATCTAACTAAATCCTTATGACAAGGATACTATCAAGATAAAGGAGGAAACAAAATGTCTAAGAAACTTGAATTAGTTTTCCGTAACCGCGAAGGGAAGATGACACGCATTGCAGTCGATAACCCGAAAGAGCCAGTGGACACAGTTGCCGTGCAAGCAGCAATGGATACGATCATCGCAGCGGATGCATTCAATCATGGCGCTGGGCTAGTTGAGAAGGTTAGCGCTCGCTTAATTGACCGCACAGTAGAAGATATTATCTTCGAGTAACAGCATAGGTTTTGCTTAGTTGGAGGACATCACATAGTGTCCTCCTTCCCTATTTGGCATAAACTTCAATACCAGTAATCTATCAAATACAGCAAACTTGTGATAACATAAAATTGATATCTTTATATGATAAAGCACTATTGTATACATTGAACCACGGAGGTTTTGCTAGTGCAGATACGAAAAGCAGTGATTCCAGCAGCTGGTTTAGGGACAAGATTTCTTCCCGCGACAAAGGCACTTCCCAAAGAAATGTTACCAATTGTAGACAAGCCAACGATTCAATACGTTGTGGAAGAAGCCGTTGAATCTGGCATCACAGATATTTTAATCATAACAGGACGTAATAAACGCGCCATCGAAGATCACTTTGACCACTCGATGGAACTAGAATACGAATTAGAGCGACAAGGAAAACAAGATATATTAGACACCGTTCGTAGTATTTCAACTATGGTTGATATCCATTATGTCAGACAAAAGCAACCCCTCGGCCTTGGACATGCCGTATATTGCGCACGCAAGTTTGTCGGAAATGAACCTTTTGTCGTTATGCTTGGTGACGATATTATCCGCTCAGATAAACCCGTTGTGAAGCAGATGATCGAAGCCTACGAAGAAACTAAAGCTTCCATCGTAGGCGTTCAAGAAGTCGCCCTTGAAGATACCAAGAAATACGGTATCGTTTCTGGCAAGTGGCAAACGGACACATTATACAAAGTCCACTCGTTAGTGGAAAAGCCAAAGAACAACCCGCCATCTCAGCTAGCAGTTATGGGAAGATATATTATTAAACCTGAAATCTTTGATATATTATCCCATATAGAACCCGGTGCAGGTGGAGAAATCCAATTAACTGATGCCCTCAACATATTAGCCCAAACCCAAGAAAATGGATGCTACGCATATAAGTTCCAGGGCAAGCGCTACGATGTAGGGGATAAGTTTGGATTCTTACAGGCAAATATTGAGTTTGCACTAGAACATTGTGATATTCGGAGTAAACTTCGCGAATACCTTGATCAGCTATCTTTAGCGAAATGTTAGGAAAGTTTAGCTGAACTGACATTTAAAAAGACCTTCCATAGAATTGTGAGTTGTACTTTCAATTCCCAATAGAAGGTCTTTATATCTTTAGCTTATCTTTATCTCACATTCCTACTTACACATTGATTTTAATACCCTAACCCCTGATAGAAGAACCCTAATTCCACTAACTTCTGCTTATCTAAGAAATTCCTAGTATCTAGAATATATGCCCCATCATGTACAGCGTTGCTAGCTGATCCCATCCGAACCATTTGACTCATCTTTTGCCAATCGATTTGGAGATATTCCTGCCAATGGGTAAGTAACAGAATTGCATCGGCACGTTCCGCAACATCTTCTGCTTGTTCACAATAAACGATTGCATTGCTTGAACCTTCAACCAGTTTTGGATTATATTTTTGAAACATAGGCACACCCTGTGGATCATGAACCCGAACATTGACGCCTAAATCAATAAGATTTCTAATAATCACTTCCGCTTGCGTCTTGCGAGCATCATCAGTGTTTGGCTTAAAGGTTAACCCCAATATCCCAACTGTTTTGCCATTTAACGATTTTAAAACTGTCTTTATTTTTTCAATTACATAATTGTGCATTGCGTCATTAGCTTCCATAGCAGCATTTACTAATTTTATTTCTCGATTATATTTTTGAGAAGTAGCTAATAATTCTGCCGTATCCTTTGGAAAACAGCTTCCACTCCAACCACTAGAAATCTCTAAAAACTTATTGCCAATCCGGGAATCTAATCCCATTCCTTTTGCAACCTCTAACGCGTTAGCACCTAAGCGTTCTGACAACATGGCAATCTCGTTAATATAGCTAATCTTCACGGCCAAGAATGCGTTCGATGCATACTTAAGCATCTCAGAACTTTTCGTGTCTGTTGTGAAATATACAGGCTTTTCTTTTTCCATATAAGGACGTAGCTCTGGTAAAACTCGCAGCAATCCTTCTTCATATCGTTCTCTCGATAACATCCTAGCGTAAAGTTGTTGCATAATTTCATTTGCCTTATCACTATTGAAGCCTACAACAATGCGATCTGGAAAGAATACATCTTCCACGGCATATCCTTCGCGTAAAAACTCTGGATTACTAACCACTGCAAAATCTTTGGCAGCCTGCAAACCTGATGCTTCCTCTATAATCGTCGCTACCACTTCTGCCGTACCAATCGATACCGTAGACTTATTAATAATCACTGGGAACCCCTTATGATTCCTTAACGCAGTCCCAATATCCCTTGCTGCGGCCTTTACATATTGCAAATCAGCAGTCCCATCTTCCTTAGAGGGTGTGCCTACCCCAATAAAAATCACGTCAGCATCCTCGACACTCTTATAGCTTGTCTCTGCTTTTAAGACCTTTTGTTCAACTGCATATTGTATTAACGCCTCTAATCCTGGCTCATAAATTGGACTTTTTCCGCTATTAATCATTTCCACTTTACTTGTATCAATATCAATAATAGTTGTATTTTGTCCCAAGAGAGCAAAGGCCGTACCCGTTACACTTCCAACATATCCCGACCCTATACAAACTACATTCATAGTCTCTAATGCCATATCCAAGCTCCTCAATTCCAAATCTAATAGTCTAATCACGTGATTACACTTACGTTATCAATCATTATAATCATTTATTTCTTAAATGTCACCCATCCCGATAAAGCCCTAAAATTGCATTGTATCTATTATCAATACTTTTCTAGCCATGTTTATAACCTTTATGCCATTTTCACACAAAGGAGGGGCACCATCATGGAAGAAATCTTGTTTAAATTAGCATCAGAATTCGTCTTTGGAGCAGTAGCTGTATATTTAATTATTACGAACAGAATCGATTCCAAGGATCGCGAGAGTAAGTTAATGGATTATCAGCAGGATTTACAGAGCAAATTAGCAAAGAGTGTTACTATTCAGCGAGAAATTCTAACAATGCTCAAGAACATCAAGCACCCAGGTCAAGGGGAAGAGTAATCTCAATCGGTTACTCTTCCCCTTTGTTATTCTTTAATATTTAGTTTTAATTTCCGATTTAACTAGTTAAAGTATCCTTTACCATTTGATCCCTAAGTTTTTTCAGCGCCCTGTTATGCGCTTTCCGCACAGTGCTCGGATCTACATCCCACAGACGGGCAACCTCGACATAACGATATTGAAGTCGATATACATAATCCAACAAGCTTCTTTCTCGTTCTGTGAGAATCCCATATAAATGTCAACATAAACATGTACACTTTTGACTGTTTAAGAATGTACAGTTTTACTAATTATCTCGTTCCAGATGGTCCTTAATTCGGTAAGAATCACCAATAATATTAACTACCGTTGCATGGTGGAGGACACGATCCAAAATTGCATTTGCTATCTTAGGATCTTGGAATACCTCGTCCCAGGATTTAAAACCAACATTAGTTGTTAAAATCGTACTTTTCTTTTCATATCTCATATCAATGAG
>NZ_MJAT01000014.1 GCF_001742305.1 Desulfuribacillus stibiiarsenatis
CAAAAAGGCTGTTACTCATCGAAATTTTAATTCGTTGAGCAACAGCCTCATGAAAAATAATTTGTTTAGTTCATTGAATATTACCCGAACAAACCTCTTCTTCTAGGCATTGTAGGTACATATGGATCGTATAACCATTTAAATAATGTTCCTTTTTCCAATGCTTCTTGAGGAGAGAATTGTGGGCAGAAAGGATCAAATGGCATTGGTAGAACAGGATAGATTGGCATTACAGGTGTGACTTGCTGTACATCAGTGAAGCCTTGGATTGCTGCTTGCTCAGTTGTATAGTTATCCATAACGTAACCTCCTTTCTATCGAAGAATATCTTCTGGATTGATATTAGCAGATGTTGTAAAGATTTCCGAACCACGAATCGGTTGACAGAATTGATTCTGATCATGCGGGTTCTGCTTGTAATGTTCTTCTACAATGTATAATGCTTCACGGAAACGTTGTGAGTGAACAACTTCACGCTCACGCAAGAATGAAAGCGCATCGATTACACCACGATCGTCCGTCAATTTGATTAAGTTCTCATATGTTACTCTTGCTTTTTCTTCTGCTGCAATATCTTCTGTTAGATCTGCGATTGGTTCTCCCTTAGCTTGTATATAGGCAGCCGTCCAAGGGTTCCCAGATGCATCTGAATAATAGAGTGCCTTTCCATCTTTACAAGTTTATAAACCAATGTGGCGATAATCTCTAAGTGTGCTAACTCTTCTGCTCATTTATGTTGTATGTAAATAATAAAAAGATACTCTCTGTATTAACTGACTATAAAACATTTCGTATGAATATCTCTTGTATTATATTAATCAATACGGCATCTTTAACCAACGCATTACTTGTGTTCGTTATTAGGATTGCCATTAATCTAAATCCTACTTACTCTCCAATAATATGGATAATGAGAAGCCAAAAATAATAAACAATTCAATAATTTATTGTATATGTTAAAGCGTATTATTTTTCCCCAAGAATCAATTTTCTTAATTGATTCTTAGGATTAGCAGAAGATGTGTAAGTTTCTCATTCACCAACCATATAGTAAAATACCCTTTTCTTTTTGATCCCCTAACCATAGATGGATCGCAAGCTTTGGGAATTGGTCTCCATATGAAACAACGATATCATAATCTGGGGCAGTGTTTGTATCTACTATCATTTTTACTCAATTTCTTATAGCCTGTTCAAATACCCTTATTGTCTGTTTATCTTCAAAGGAGATAAGTGTATAACCTCATTGACGTTACCAACACCATTAGATCGAGAAACCTCAATATTAACAATCTTTTCATCTAATAAAATCATCGTTTCTCCTTGGCTTATACACCCTGCTAGTAGAATAATGCCAAAAAGGAGCAATACTACCTTAATTACTACTCTCATATCAACTAACCCACTTCTGCTTCATTCAAAAAGATTACCTTAATTTAAGAGGACATATCTTTTAAGAATAACTTAAGTGCCTGGCGCTGAATCTTCTTTTCACTGAATCTTCTTTTCACTGAATCTTCTTTTTACATAATTTATTATTCTTTTACAGTTAGATGCAAAATATCTTCTTTTGATAATAATAAATTGTCATTATCTAATATTATTTTGAAATTTTCTCCATTACCAATATAATAAAATACCATTTTATCAAAATGCAGATTGTTCTTTTTGATTTCTTCTAATTTATCGAATACAATTTCGGATAAATTTACAATCGATACAACATCATTACCTAAGATTCGGGTTGATAGTTTTATACCTTCTTCGTTAAATTCTAGTAAATAATAATAGCTTTCATCCCATCCATAAATTCCCAAGCTTCCATTGTAATTTTTTTCTGTTCTTAATTGTTCCATTACATGCTTATTGGTATCAACAAAAATATGTAAACCAGGAAACGAAACTAGTTCATACTCAATAAATATTTTAGATATTAACTGGATCATGTCTCCCTCGATTTCTTTTTTATTAGCAGATTTTTTAAAAGTAAAATCTATTGTAGCTATGGAATCTCTCAATTCCTTTCCAACCATATATACTATTTGCTGCTTCAGCATGTTATCTTGTTTTGATTTATTCTTCAAATAATCATCCCTTATATATTCATTACGATTAAATATTCCGAATTTAGTGTTATCATCTGCAATAACACTAGAAGAGTAGTAATTATTAACAATATCATATTTAGTTCTACCGACTGAAAAACTAGTATCAGGGTACTTTTCGATTAAGTATTCTTTATATTGAAGGTATATATTATTATATTTATATATTTCATATATACTTGGTGGTAAAAGTATAAGAATAACGAGAACTATCAGTAGATATTTTTTCCTTTTAATCATAATATTTAACTCCCCTAATAACTTAAGTCCCTGGTACTGAATCTTCGATTAGGCTTTTATTTCAAGCAATTGAATTACTTAAGTCTATGAAACTTAGGAAATACATTATACGTTGTTTGCCATACAAGGATTTTTCTAAAACACTTTAAATATGGATAATGGGAGGTTTATTAAACACACATTGGGTCACTCTTTGCATTGGTAAACTGTTGCATGGCCTTCAGGCAATTACCACAGTCAGACCGTCACTGGCTAGCAAACTTGACTTTAAAGGGATCGCCACAATAGATAAGTGATCAATATTTAAATCTGTTACAAATGCAACAGCCTGTAAAGGAATTTAATGTGGCATATTCATGCTTAACTTCTTAGCTACTCTTCAGAAGCTAATTCACCTTATTTCTGAGGTGAAGGATTGTTATACGATATAATATTGTGTGCTCAACGAGCTTTTAATAGGGTAAATATTTGGTAAAAATCTGATTTCCCAATGATATTTGATATATTTAGGATTTAATTTATGCTCTTTCTCTATTATATGAATTTTATTCTGTATCTTTGTATAAGTATCGTTTTCAGATTGAAAAACCTCCCCTGTCTCAGGGTGGATAGCTATACACCCTAAATCAAACATGGCATGATGGTTAGGACATAGTATTAACATATTATCCCAAGTATCACTGCCATTATGGGGTTTGCCTAAAGGTTTTATATGATGACATTCTGAATAATTTTTGTTGTAATTTACCTTGATGCTCTCCCCACATATTTGACAAGTATTATTATATAGTCGCTTTAATAATATTGCTTTCTTTGTATCACGAATTATCCGTTCTATAATGTAATCTTTTTTTTTCGACTCCGATTCCTCATCTTCTTCTGCATTCTCAATAGCTGGGTCATACGATTGAATCATATTCATTTCTGTACCTTTATAATAATTCTCTAACGCATTTACTAGCGTTATACTGTTATTCCCAAATATTCTAATCAAATCAGGTAAAGATGCCCCATTAGAATTATAAAGTGAATGTAATAACATGTTTGCCCTTAAGTCCCTAGGTGCTAATTCCATTTTCAAGCCCATATTTTTGGTCATTTGCTTTAAAGCTATTCTCACTTGTGGTACAGGCTTTGTTTTACTTACTGAGAATATAAATTTTTCGGCTTCTTTGTCTTCCATTTGCTTATTTGACCAAAAATAATCCCAAAACTCTTCGATACATGTAGATGCTGGAGGAATTAACTTTATATAATCCACTACCGAAACTGAAATATTATTTGTTTTTTCCATAACTTTATAAGGGTTTATTACAGCGTTTGTCTCTCTGTTATAATCAGAAAGCTTCATATTTTCAACATCCACTGGTCTGTACCCCGCTCCTAAACATAATGCAATATATGCTCGAACAACAAGTTTCTTTTCAATGTCATTGTACAACGGTATATCATTAGCATATAAGTTCATTAGACTATACTTTCTGGGAATAAACGAAGTTTCCCCTTTTCTGCCTTTAGTGTTAAGACCACTAGTTTCTTCTTCTAAAATAGGAAATAGTTCTAATCTATTGATGTATCCCTTTCCCTTGGCAAATTCATATAAAGCACTCAATGCTGCTCTTACGTTTTTAGGAGATGTTTCTCTAGCAAAAATAAAAAGTTTCATAGTTTCTTCGTCAAAACAATCTTCTAATGTAACAGGCTCAAATTCTAAATAATAATCTGTCAACTTTCTACTGTGTGTACGAACACTTTTTAAATCAGAAGCAAGGTACTCTTCTAAAAGTTGATCTGCTAAAATATTCAACTTAAACAACCCCTATCCATTCTTTGCATTATTTCCTCTTACTAAATGATTTCCGTACCAGTGGCGGTAATCACACCATATTAAATGAAAAAGTGACAATAATATCAGTAATATATTACTATGTATGTTATTTTAATTACTATCAACCAATTTCGCATTATAGACAGCTTGTCCACTTATGGATAATGAAAAACTGAATCTTGACGGCGGAAAATTCCTTGTCCCCTTGTCTTTGCTAAACCCTATATGAATGTTCAAAAAAAAAATTAATAAAAGTAAGCAAAATTCAAATGCAAAAAACATAAGGTGCAAGTAATATAAAAAATCATGTAAAATAGGTCTGGTACTAAAATCATGTATTATACTTTTTTACATCTAACAGCTAAGAACCTTGGATATTCCCACTTTTTCGGGTATTTGTTAGCAATTTCATCAGTAGGCAACGGTTCTATTATTCTATCTATTTTCAAACCATTTCTTTCTATACTATTAAAGTACATTTCTAAAGGACGATGGACATGTGTAGTCAAGTGCTCACTTGTATCTTGCAATGATATACTAAACATAGCCTCTATAATTATTTCTTTAGTATATTCAAACCACTCTTCATCAGCATATTTCCAATAAAAAGGCCAAAAACAAGGATGAGTTATAGTAAAAATAAACTGACCCTCTTTCTTCAACAGTTTAGAAACACTACTTAAAACATCATCTAATTTAATTACATCCATTAATGTCATATTTGCAATTGCTAGAGAAAATTCAGGTTTTTCTGCAATATCTGCGTAATCCTCAATTGATGAATGAATAAAATCTATCTTTTTGTTTGAGCCATAGTTTTGTTGGGCAATCGAAATGTTATCTCTGCTTAAATCTACTCCTATTACTTTTTTTGCTTTTTTCGACAGTTTATATGTCAAATATCCTGCTCCACACCCCATATCCAAAACATTAGATAGGTCGGATTTTGACGCTAAATTAAAAATACACGGTATTAGTACATTATGATAACTAAGATCAATACCCTCCACAATTTGCCTCGATCTAATTTGTGCAAATTCATCCCATTCAGAAGCTATATCATCATAAGTTTTATTCTTAACTGGCCGCATCTTCCGCATTTTCTTTTCCCCTCATTAATTTATTGTGCTTATATATTGCTTTAGTTATATCATTTGCTAAAAAGAAAACTGGGTGTCCACCCATATCATATTCTTCAATAACATGTTTACCATTTACTGTTCTACCTACAGCTACCCTAGCATCATTTCTATCCTTATTTATGATAGTAAATCTAGATTCTGGAACTAAATCAAGCTCAGGATATTGATAAAGCTCAGCACCGAGACTTTCTAACTCATCCAGAAACGAACTTATCTTAGGTGTAACTTCAGGCAAGTATATTGCTAATTCATTGTTTGCTGCTTTATTAAACAAAAGTGCCTTAATATTTTCTTGTTTCGCCCAAGTCATATCTCTAGTGAAAATTGCTACTCTACCACCACGTGATATCCAACTGTACATATACTCATTTATATCTTTCTCTTTTCTATAAATTTTTGGGGAGTCTTTATATTCTAAATATATATTTATTAAGAAAAATATAATTGCTCCAGAAATCAATAATTGTTGAAAGGTAGTAAATGTTTGTCCAACAGTTCGCAACGTAACTGCTAAACCAATCAAGGATGCAAATGACGCTGTTGATGCAAACAACTTTTTAAAAAAGAAGTGTAATAAATTATAAATCACACATTCATCTCCCATCTTCAATAAAATTAGATTTTATTATTCCTGCAAAGAAATGCATTGCCCGTTTCGAACTAAAATCTGGCTTAATAGTTCAATTTTGTATAGCGGGGCGCTGGTTTTAACCGCAGATAGGCTTATTCGCAAAGCGCTCACAGAAATCGCCTATCTTGATTATCTCCGAACCAATACCGGTAATGGTTCTGTATTAGAACACTATACGCCATTGATTAAGGAATATATTACTATATACGTTTTTCCGCACCCTTTCGAAGGAAATAGGGTTAGAAGTTATACTTCGATTTAACCCTTATAAAATTTCCAAGCAGTTCTTCCAACAAAATATGTACCAAAAAAATCAATCGATCCTCCTATAGGTGCGCCTACTAATGGAACTAATTTAGTAAAACTTATTAAACTTTTTTCGCCTGCTTTTGTTATTATTTTTCTTGTTAGAATTTTGTTAACTTTTTTCATTACTTCTCTGGTAATATATTTATCTACTGCTTTTTTAGCAATTGCTTGTCCTGTTTTAACACCTACGTCTTTTAATGCCGTTAAACTAGCATTACCACCCATGACTAATAGGATATCTGTAGCTGTCTCCTCATCTTTAATATTCCAACCGTATATATAAGCAATAGACATAACTAATAAAGATTGAATCTTAAAGGTATAGTACATATTTGTTGGCATAGTTATAGGTAAAGTAATAAAACCACATAGCCCACAGATGGCACCTATACCTCCATTTTTCAATGACCTTCTTAGTAAAATTTTACTTACCAAATCTTCATTTAAAATTCCTGGATTCAATTTCCTAAGATGGTTCACGTAGCCCTCAACACAATCTGCTTCTTTAACTAATGAACTTTTAATCATGACTAGCAATTCTTCAGACCATTTCTCAATATTATCTTCAGACATCTTTTTAAGCATATTCATTTTTCCAGATAATTTTTTCAAATGTTCTCCTCCTCATAATGCATCTAACGGCGCGTAGCGAATTTTGCAACTTATCTTTGTTTCTCCGAGCCAGTGTTAGCAATATCAATTACTTATTATTAACCATTGCTCTACGCCCTCTATTAAGATGAAATCTATCACATATTCGCTTAAAACCAACTTCCCATTATAGACATTAGTCACCCTTAGAATCTAAACCATAAAATATAACTAACAAATTTCGCCAACAATTTACCAATATCCTTCTCCATCGACAAAGCTTGTCAAATTTCGACAAAAGTTTCTTTCTCATGTTTTTGCACACAAAAAGAAACCCACCACTGTTAGTATTAACAGCGATAGGCTTTGGTGGGGTGCGAAGAGGGGATACTATATAGTTAGCTCCCCTAATCGTACTAATTCAACGACTGCTTGCGAGCGTCCTTTAACTCCTAGTTTTTGAATGACATTTGCAATACATACCTTTTGCGAACGGTATTTTGACAATTGTCGGATAGTAAGTTTCTGCTGCTATACCAAAATGCCATGCGTTATTGGCTATTCTTAAAAGCATATTCAAAATCTAAGGTCCCATCAGGGTGCATAACTATTTCTTTAATTAAAATGCTAAATATATGGTGAAGATCCTGATCCATTCGCTCAAGTTCTTTAAAAGCATTCGAAATATTCGTTATCTGAGTTTGTTTATATTTTTT
>NZ_MJAT01000015.1 GCF_001742305.1 Desulfuribacillus stibiiarsenatis
AGGTATTTATCTACAGTTCTTCTGTCTACCTGGAACTTCCTTGCTAATTCACTTTTGTTTATTTTCATATTGAGATTCTCCATGAGAAGTTTCAGTTTTGGTAAATCTGAGAGTCTAGTAATTTCAATTTCTGTTGTTATGTCTAGTTTTACATGCATACATTTCACCCCATAACCAGTATGCATGTAGGGTTGAAAATTGTACATTCTTATTCAATCAATTTTGTACATTATTAGCCTAGCATTTATATCCCACAATCCAGAATCGATTGCCAATTGATTGACTCATCAATCTCTTCACGGTTTGTAAGCGTATTAAGAATCCCTGAATCTGAATCAGACTCCCCGCCATCCATCCACAATAATTCTCGCTCACGATCTCTTCCCATCTTCCTTGCATAACTTCTCATATCTCCGAACACTTTTCGTTTTATATAATACTCGAAGAATACAGGGCTGTCACAATCGTACTGGACTAGACCTTGGTAGAAGCTAATCCTTGCCACTTGCTTTAAATCGTCAGTATTACCGACCCAACGATAGCGATACACCGCAGCTTTAAGTAACGGACGAAAGCTTTCCTCTAGTTCATAATATAAATCGCACAGTTCATCGCTTTGTGAGCCTAAACTGTCCTTACTTAACTTTTGATACTCCCTTACCTGCTCTTTCATATTCATTACATTCTTCTCCTAGTGGAGAAGCCGGCTTCCCATTGTATTCGCGCGTTACCATCATGATAAACGCTGCACATGGAAAAGCAGAATGTCGAGTAGGCAACTTCTTACTACTAGTTCACGCAACTCACTGTCGAGTTTCACCGTGTCGCCAGTGATACAACAATTTCTTTTACTTGATTCACTCCATAACCTTCATCTTGACGTATCCCGTAGACATTTTTAAAGTATTCCTGCCGAACGGATTGTACAATCGCTACCTGCTGACTGATATGTGATGCCTGCATTGAGGTCGGAATCGTGCCTAGATTATCTTTAAGAGTTATAATCGACCGGAATCTGAATCCTCCTAGAATATCCATTCCCAATCCGCTATTCTTATTTTCCTTTAGGCTGTCTGGAGAAATAGCTTCAATTCCATCAATATGATCCACGGAAACATATCCATATGCACCGTCATTTTCTCCGTAAGGTTTACGAACCTTTATCGGAACTAGAATACATTTTGGATGAATCGGAATTGGCAATAGATGCCGTTTGGCAAAACATGAACTATGTTGCCGCATTAACAAGTCTACATTATAACTTGACTGGGCTTTTAATTGCTGTATCACGTTTTTATTTTTTTTGTCAATCGTTACATGCTGTCCGTCCGTCAACAGGATATGCGTTATGTTCCCACCATCCTGACTATACTCCGGAATTATAGAAGTTATGTTCTCTATCATTTGCGCCCAATGATTACTTTTCATATGATTTCCTCCCAAATATTATTATTTCGTGAAATGCGTTCCAGTAGATTACCATCATTATAAACCAAACATACGTTCTATTTCAAGGTAAAAAAATATCTCTTTCAACTATTCCTCTATGCAAAATATGCTATAATATCGATATGGTGGTGATTACTTAACATGAAATCTATGAAACTATTAAAAATATTAGTATGCGTAATGCTTTTATTTATACATGTCTTAATCCCTTACACGAATGTGATTGCGAAAGATAGGATTAGTGGCTCCATACAAGACGTAGACCTTTTTTCAGGAAGTGCATTATATAACTATGATCATTACTTCGATACCATCTATGGTAATGAAGGTGCCTTAGATTTGTACGATAATCCTGTGGACTTCGAAGAGATTATACTAGACGATGATGGAAATGAAATAGAACTAGATGCCTTTGCACAGCCGAAATCGAAAGTTTCCCTCTTATCTTACGATAGAATTTCTCCCTTTGAGCAAGTGACTCAGAGAATTGCGATTATCGACACTGGGATTGCATGGGACCATCCAGCATTATCTAGTATTGATGCCATCTATTGGCGCAACATGATCGATAATAACAATGACGTACGGGATAGTCATGGTCACGGGACACAAATTGCTGGATTACTAGCATCGGACGGTACAGGCGGAGCTCCACGCGGGATGCTTCCGAATGCGAAGTATATTATTCTAAAAGGACTGAATGATGCTGGTGAAGCAGAAGACTTTACTCTAGCACAAAGCATAAGACAAGCTGTCGATATGGGAGCTAAGGTAATTGCACTATCCTTAGGCATCTCTGTTCACTCAACGGTTTTACAGGACGCAGTGGATTACGCGTACCAGAGAAATGTGCTAATCGTAGCTGCAGCTGGAAACCACGCGAAGCATGTGCAATACCCAGCAGCCTACCCTTCCGTATTATCGGTCGGCTCTGTGAATAGTCAGGGAATTCGTTCTGTTTTTACACCAAGTGGTTATGAACTGGATGTATTAGCTCAAGGTGAGAACGTTACAGTACTACAGCAACCTAGAGGAACCAAGATAGCCCATGGTACGTCGATGGCAGTTCCATTGGTAGCCGCTTTTGCTTTACGGCTGTATGAAACGAATCCTACTGCAACGGCTGACGAAATCATGACTCACATTATATTATCTAGCAAAAACTCCAACAACTGGTCAGAAAACATGGGCTGGGGAGAAATTGACTTCTTCAACACGTTCACGAACTCATTGGCGATGCTCGTAGGGAACCAAACGAATACCGAACCAGCAAGAGCATTGAAAGTTCCGAGAAATGGTATTATATCAGCCCGTATTAACAGCGAGAACCAATTCCGATGGTATCGTGTGCACGCTGGTTATGAAGGAAACCTTACCATCACCTATCGCAATAAAGTTAATCGTTATGTGAAGCTCGATGTTTTTGATGATAGTTTGCGTTTGCAAAGCTCGCGAATGTTGACATCGAACATGCAGTCAACATCCTTCCGTGTCACACCGAACAGCACGTTAGTCCGAATCAGTACAGATGCCAATAACGCGCCACTTAATGCAAGTTTTATCTTCAGTTATCAGATTAGTGCAGATATATGGGAGGCTAACAACAGTCAATCGCAAGCGAAAGTTCTACCAATTCGCGCTAACATTGAGTCTACCTTCCACGTGATAAACGACCATGATTGGTTCTCAGTAGACGTTCCAGCAACAGGAAATATAAGAATAGCAGTAGAAAACGTCCCAGAGCATATGGATCCGACATTAGTAGTGACCTATCGGGGGCAGAATATTACCGTAGATTACAACGCAGCGGGTGGAGAAGAAGTCTATTTTGCCGCTGCAGAACGAGGGACAATCTCCTTTAGCGTGAGGGATTACAATCGGAACTTTATCAATTACCCGTATCGCATTGATATATCCTTTAATCCGTCGTCAATTCAGCGTTATGCTGATACAACATCGCATTGGGCAAGGGCAGATATTGATAAGCTTCAAAGAGAATATATTCTTAAAGGCTATCCGAATAATCGTTTCTATCCCGACCGTTATATTACCAGGGCAGAGTTTGCAAGCATGCTAGTCAGTACGATGAAACTTGCAACGCCGAATTCTAACATTCGAACTTATAAGGATGTTTCAACGAACTACTGGGCACATACTTCAATAGCTACTGCCAAGCATTTTGGTTTGATTAAGGGGTATCCAGATAATACATTTAGACCCGATATGCCGATTACAAGGGCAGAGATCTCTAGTATGACCTATAATGCCTATAAGGCTAGAATGGTAACATCCAGTACCAATCGATTTAAAGATGTAACAAGTAGTCATTGGGCGAATATACCAATTAGTAGTTTAGCAAGGAATACAATCTTACAAGGCTATGGGGATGGAACCTTTAAACCGAACCATTTCACAACGAGAGCGGAAGCATCAGCGATGATTTCAAGGATAATAAATCTGTATTAACAATTATATAATAGTTACCGAAGGGGTTGCTGCAAATGTCATCAGACATCTACGGCAACCCCTTTCAGTATAAAAATGTAGTTTTCCTCACCCAGAACTATTGGCTTATATATCCGTAGCTTGTCCACCGTAACCGCTCAATAACAGGGTGCCAAAAAAGAACTAATACCATGTGGCACTAGTTCTTGCATTCAGCTAGTATACGCGGAGACCAAGGCATTAAATCTTCTAAATCTTCTGGCCTATTCCGGTAATCAGTATCCGGCATGTATAAGAGAAGATAGTTTAGGTAGCTGTATATGTTCAGTCCATTTGCTTTTGCTGTCTCGATGATGCTGTATATAGCGGCACTAGCGGAGGCCCCTTTAGGAGTAGCTG
>NZ_MJAT01000016.1 GCF_001742305.1 Desulfuribacillus stibiiarsenatis
GGTATTTATCTACAGTTCTTCTGTCTACCTGGAACTTCCTTGCTAATTCACTTTTGTTTATTTTCATATTGAGATTCTCCATGAGAAGTTTCAGTTTTGGTAAATCTGAGAGTCTAGTAATTTCAATTTCTGTTGTTATGTCTAGTTTTACATGCATACATTTCACCCCATAACCAGTATGCATGTAGGGTTGAAAATTGTACATTCTTATTCAATCAATTTTGTACATTATTAGCCTAGCATTTATAACAAGTTCACATCTTAATATTTCAATGTAATCTATTAGTTTTTTAGTGCTTAATTTAGTTACGTCCATATATTTCCTCTTTTATTATGTATAATTAATTGTTAGTTTTTATAGCAGATATCCCCTTTATTTGACTTTATTTTTAATAATTCCATATTCAAACAAAAATCCCTTCTCCTCGACAAAAATAGATGATTTGCGACAAAATTCTACATTCTAATCATCAGTAGACTCTATTAAGTTTACAGGAATAAAAATATAGCCCTAGTAACCGTTGATACTAGGGCTTGAAAAACTCAAAATGGCAAATCTTCATCATTTATGTCTATAGTCGTGTTAGCAAATGGATCAATTATACTTACTTCTCCATTTTGACTAACTCCATTACCTTTTGGCTGCAGAAACTCTACGTCTTCTGCTATTACCTCATTTACATATACTTTTTGACCTTGCTGGTTATCGTATGTTCTAGTCTGAATACAACGCCTATACCAATGAGCGTTCCTTTCTTAGTATATTGGGCAGCGTTTTCTGCTTGCTTCCCCCCCATTACAATGTTTACATAATCTGCTTAGGCTGCCCTTCTTTCCTAAAACGGAATTACAGCAAGTCTCCCTTGGGCTACAGACGTTCCGCTTTTACTAAATCTTAATTCTAAGTCGGACGTCCAGCGTCCTTATCCATAATTTCCTCCTATGCTCTGCCTACATTACAGGTTCAGGTCTTATATGCTCCTCATTTATTCAAGTCAATTATTGCCATTATGATTGGAATGGTAAGAGCTATTAATGTGTTGTCCAGATTATTGCGACTTGAAAGTATAGCCTCATAAGACGATCTCCTATGAAGCATTTTTTCGTATGAGCCCGCTGTTTTCTAAAAACCTTTCGACAGATAGAATCCACTCCGGCTTTTTGCTTGGCTTTGTGGCTTTGTATGTCTTTAGTTCCAGCGAGTGTCCTTTGTATGACATCGACGCGGACTAGACTCAAGTCTATGTTGTGCTTCGACTTGTTGAATACCTAGCAACATAACTACCCTTCCAAAACTATAGTGATAGCCTTTGCGAACATAAAGCTACTTTCCACAAGATTTCAGCAGTGAATTTGCATCCATCAGTTAAATTAGCAGCTTCCATCAAATCTTCATCGCCTTTGGCTAGCAACGATATCTAAAAAGTAATAGCAATAAAAATTTACTTTAAAATAAATTTTCGACTGTCGCTGCGCTTCACTCTCTTTGTTCCGCTTTCGCGTGAACAATTGAGAGTGAATGCTTCGCAACTTCCCTATGCCCTTAGAAGTAAATAGGTTGCTTCTTTAAAACCCTTATATACCGCCAATCAACGCCTCTAAATTTCGGTTTTTTTACATATAGAAAGGAGTCGTTACTGCACATGCTTTTTCGGACATTGAAACGATATGAATTTCAAGCATTGATACGATAATTTACTTAGATAGAAAGATATTTTACTGATATAGAAACGACACATGAATTGATAATGATAAGTAAATAAGATTAATGAGACTATTATAAATTTTGAAAAATATACAGCTCCAATTCCATTATAATAGTCTAATAGTTTTTATTATCTTTTCTCTCCAGAGTCATCAGGATATAAAAATTCTTTGCACCAATCATATTCAGCCTTCTGATAATTGTTTCGGTGAGTAATTTTCCTAGTTTTCAAATCATTCTCTTTTCTTTTTTTTAAAATACCCCTTATATAATTACTCGTGAAAGCACCTTTTTCCACCGCTATCTTCATTGCTTCTACTACTTTCTCTTCATTATAATCGTTTAATAATTCAAATAGCACCTGTTGAGGAAACGAGCCATTCTTAGAGAACCTCTCATTATATAAACGACATGCATTAGGATATTTATAAAGCTTTTCTTTATTAATAATAGAATTATCTAAAGATCTTTTTTTAATTAATGTGCCCTTGCTGTTTCCCAACTTGTTATTCATTGTGTTGACCGTTCTGTGCGCTGGTTGTTGGTTTATTTGTTGGTCTTTCTGTTGGTCTTTCTGTGGGTCTTTCTGATATGCTCCCCTTGTGGTAGACAGTTTAAATAATAAAACTGTTTATTTACAAGGAGGAGCATTTTTGTGTCTCACAAATCAAAAATATCAGGAACAGAAAAAATAGCTGCTGTAGAAAAATATCTCCGTGGAGAAGGTTCCCTTAGACGTTTAGCTTCTATGCTAGATGTTACCTTTGCATCCATCAACCAATGGCGGCAAACATATCTATCACTAGGCCCTGATGGTCTTCTAAATACATCTAAGAATAGCGTCTATTCTGCCGAATTTAAGACTTCAGCTGTAAGAGATTACTTAGCTGGCAATGGATCACTATTGGATATATGTAGAAAGTATGGTATTAAATCTAAAACCCAGTTGAATAACTGGGTTTTAAAGTATAATGGTCATGAGAAGTTGAAAACTTCCGGTACAGGAGGGTTAATTATCATGACAAAAGGCCGTACAACTACATACAATGAACGAATTGATATCGTCAAATACTGCATAGAGCACCAAAGCAATTATGCTCAAACAGCAAACGAATTTCAGGTTTCCTACCAGCAAGTTTACTCTTGGACAACCAAATATTTAAAAAATGGTGTGGAAGCACTTCAGGACAGACGTGGCAAAAAGAA
>NZ_MJAT01000017.1 GCF_001742305.1 Desulfuribacillus stibiiarsenatis
AATGGTTAAGCTAGAAAGAGCGTATGGTGGATGCCTTGGTGCTAGGAGCCGAAGAAGGACGGAGCGAACGCCGAAACGCTACGGGGAGTCGTAAGCAGACCTTGATCCGTAGATATCCGAATGGGGAAACCCTGTATCCGTAATGGGATACAATCCATACCTGAACACATAGGGTATGAGAAGGCAGACCCGGGGAACTGAAACATCTAAGTACCCGGAGGAAGAGAAAACAAAACAGTGATTCCCTAAGTAGTGGCGAGCGAAAGGGGAAGAGCCTAAACCAAATATATGTAAGCCTGCAAGCGTTGTATATTTGGGGTAGCGGGGCATAAGACGGAAGGTTGCAGCCGACCACAGTGACAAAAAAAGGTATTCGAAAGGTCTGGGAAGGCCTACCGAAGAAAGTGAAAGTCTTGTAGAAGAAACCTTTTGGCGCATTGCCTATGACCCCAAGTACTGCGGGACACGAGAAATCCCGTAGGAATCAGGGAGGACCATCTCCTAAGGCTAAATACTACCTAGCGACCGATAGTGAACCAGTACCGTGAGGGAAAGGTGAAAAGCACCCCGGAAGGGGAGTGAAATAGAACCTGAAACCATATGCTTACAAGCAGTCGGAGCACTCTATATGTGTGACGGCGTGCCTTTTGTAGAATGAACCGGCGAGTTATGGTAACGAGCGAGGTTAAAGAGAGAATCTGGAGCCGAAGCGAAAGCAAGTCTGAACAGGGCGTGCAGTTCGTTGCCATAGACCCGAAACCGTGTGATCTACCCATGGCCAGGATGAAGTTGCAGTAAAATGCAATGGAGGTCCGAACCCACTAATGTTGAAAAATTAGGGGATGAGCTGTGGGTAGGGGTGAAATGCCAATCGAACACGGAGATAGCTGGTTCTCCCCGAAATAGCTTTAGGGCTAGCCTTATCGGTCAGTCGTGGAGGTAGAGCACTGATTGAACTAGGGGCGTGCAAGCGTTACCGAATTCAGTCAAACTCCGAATGCCATAGACTGTAACGATAGGAGTCAGACTACGAGTGATAAGATCCGTGGTCAAAAGGGAAACAGCCCAGACCATCAGCTAAGGTCCCCAAGTGTGTGTTAAGTGGTAGCTCACTGGTCGAGTGACACTGCGCCGAAAATGTAACGGGGCTCAAACACACCACCGAAGCTATGGATGTAGACACATTCATTTTGTTCTTTTAAATCGTGTAATGATTGAGTTACATTACGCCGAAATCCACAATAAGTGGATCAAGATTTCGGCTAAATGCCTCAAGGATCAAACACGAGACAAAGAAGAGAATGAAATGAATGTGTCTACGTGGTAGGGGAGCGTTCCAAATGCATCGAAGCGATACCGTAAGGAGTCGTGGAGCGTTTGGAAGTGAGAATGCCGGTATGAGTAACGAAAAGATATGTGAGAATCATATCCGCCGAAAGCCGAAGGGTTCCTGAGGAAGGTTCGTCCTCTCAGGGTAAGTCGGGACCTAAGCCGAGGCCGAAAGGCGTAGGCGATGGACAACTGGTTGAGATTCCAGTACCACCTATAAGCCGTTTGAGTGATGGGGTCTGTCGAAGCGAGGTAGCGGTCAGGTAGGCAAATCCGCCTGGCATAACGCAAAGACGTGATCGCGAGCGAAAATATAAGTAGCGAAGTCCCTGATTCCATACTGCCAAGAAAAGCCTCTAGCGAGGAATATGGGTGCCCGTACCAAAACCGACACAGGTTGGCAGGGAGAGAATCCCAAGGCGCGCGAGAGAACTCTCGTTAAGGAACTCGGCAAAATGACCCCGTAACTTCGGGAGAAGGGGTGCTCTTTGGGGTGAATAGCCCGGGAGAGCCGCAGTGAAAAGATCCAAGCGACTGTTTAGCAAAAACACAGGTCTCTGCGAAGCCGCAAGGCGAAGTATAGGGGCTGACGCCTGCCCGGTGCTGGAAGGTTAAGGGAAGAGGTTAGCCGTAAGGCGAAGCTTTGAACCGAAGCCCCAGTAAACGGCGGCCGTAACTATAACGGTCCTAAGGTAGCGAAATTCCTTGTCGGGTAAGTTCCGACCCGCACGAAAGGCGTAACGACTTGGATACTGTCTCGACGAGAGACTCGGTGAAATTGTAGTACCAGTGAAGATGCTGGTTACCCGCGACAAGACGGAAAGACCCCATGGAGCTTTACTATAGCTTGATATTGAACTTTGGTACCCTATGTACAGGATAGGTGGGAGGCTGAGAAGCTAGGGCGCAAGCCTTGGTGGAGCCGCTGGTGGGATACCACCCTTAGTGTACCGGGGTTCTAACCTACATCCGTGACCCGGATGAGGGACAGTGTCAGGTGGGTAGTTTGACTGGGGCGGTCGCCTCCTAAAGAGTAACGGAGGCGCCCAAAGGTTCCCTCAGAATGGTTGGAAATCATTCGAAGAGTGTAAAGGCAGAAGGGAGCTTGACTGCGAGACCTACAAGTCGAGCAGGTACGAAAGTAGGGCTTAGTGATCCGGCGGTGCCGTATGGAAGGGCCGTCGCTCAACGGATAAAAGCTACCCTGGGGATAACAGGCTTATCTCCCCCAAGAGTCCACATCGACGGGGAGGTTTGGCACCTCGATGTCGGCTCATCGCATCCTGGGGCTGAAGTAGGTCCCAAGGGTTGGGCTGTTCGCCCATTAAAGCGGTACGCGAGCTGGGTTCAGAACGTCGTGAGACAGTTCGGTCCCTATCTGTCGTGGGCGTAGGAAATTTGAGAGGAGCTGTCCTTAGTACGAGAGGACCGGGATGGACAAACCGCTGGTGTACCAGTTGTTCCGCCAGGAGCATAGCTGGGTAGCCAAGTTTGGAAGGGATAAGCGCTGAAAGCATCTAAGCGCAAAGCCCCCCTCAAGATAAGATTTCCCATAGCATAAGCTAGTAAGACCCCGGACAGATACTAATCGGTCGAGGGCTTAACCAAAAGGGTTAACCCAAAAACGCACACAGAGTAAGACAAAAAATGTTTCGATGTCGATAGTAGGTTTTAACGTGTAGTTGAATGGTAGTTATTCCTTCGTAGCTCAATGGTGGAGCAACCGGCTGTTAACCGGTAGGTTGTAGGTTCGAGTCCTACCGAAGGAGCCATGGAAAGCACTGATAAATTCAGTAATTATAATATCTATTAATCAAAATTATAAAATATTATTTAAAAGTAGCTTTGCATTAGCAGCACCTTTATCAAAGTTATAAATCAGAGCTTTTTTTTATATAAAAAACAGTGTATATTAATTTCATGTACATACGAAGTAAATTATTTTTTCGTTAGTAGTCAATAAGATAACTTTTTTAAAACACGCGTATTTAAATATGGGGAGACTTGATATGGAAGAAAGTGAAAGAATCGATTTACAAAAGAGTAAACAGTCTCAGCATGTAATGCAGGGGATTACAAAAGGGTTACCTATATTTATAGGTTATTTGCCAATTGGATTCGCATATGGAATATTAGCAATGCAAGCTGGATTTACATTTATTGATACGATTTTGATGTCAGTCTTCGTATATGCTGGTTCTGCTCAATTTATTGGTGTCGGAATGATTGGTGCTAATGCAGGGTTTTTATCTATTATATTAACTACTTTCTTAATAAATTTGCGCCATCTACTAATGAGTGCATCGCTCTCGCAACGCTTAAAGGGCAATACTAAAATGAAATTATCGATCTTTTCTTACTGGATTACAGACGAGTCATTCGCTGTAAACTCATCATGGCTGCGCAAAGATAAAGCTATACCCTTTATAAGTTTATTAACAGTAAGTATTACTGCTTATCTTGGTTGGGTTACAGGTAGTTTCTTAGGAGCATTGGTTGGGTCTCAACCGCTTGATGTCGAGAAATTCGGCTTGGATTACGCATTGCCAGGCATGTTTATTATCTTATTGATCTATCAGTTAGAAAATAAAAAATACATTTTTTTAGCTATCCTATCTGGTACTATCTCAGTACTTTTATCAGGAGTTGTTACACATAATTTACACATTATAATTGCTACGGTTGCAATTTCAACATTAGGGGTGGTGATTTCTAGATGGAAAACTCATTGATATTGCTTATTCTCGGTATGGCACTGGTTACTTATGTTCCACGCGCGATACCCATGATTTTTCTATCTGATCGCGACCTCCCAAGCTGGGTTAATGAGTGGCTTGGTTACATACCTGTAACTGTGTTGTCTGCACTACTCTTTCCTATCCTATTTATGAAGGATCAAGAAGTGGCAATAAGCAACAATATCTATTTGATAGCGGCATTGCCGACATTTATCATGGGATTCATAACAAAAAATATTTTTGTAACAGTACTAGTGGGAATGGGTTCAGTTGTTCTATTACGTGTGATTATGTAGAAGTTAACCCAATTTAAATTTGAGGAGTGTTTTTATGACGCATAATTATATTCATACAAAAGAGTTTTTCGAAGAACATACAATGCATCAGCAAGTGAAAGAAACATTACAACCGTTCATTGGCAAAAAGGTCGAGTTTACTGTCCAAGGGGACGAGTATACTATTCTTACGCAATTCGAAACTATATTGATTGATATGAAAAGCTATCAAAGCAGCATAGAATCAGGGCATTTAACTGCATATGACTTTTTTGTGTACTTAATAAATGAGCTTGGTGTCCGTTATGCCGTTCCGACGCATCAAGTAGCTAACATTCAGAAATACTCTAACACAAATGTTGAGTTTGATTGCCAGCTATACCGCTTAAAGCTACGGGTCATTTCATAGAAAGGCATTTTGATAATCAAAGTTATAGATACCTTTATCATTTACAAGAATCTTTACTGAATATAGAGCTTGTTAGGCTAATTTTCTATATAAGACTGTATTGAATTTTAGTGCCACAGACATTGATCCTGTGGTACTTTTCTTGTACTATCCGAAAGTAGTTCTTTCAAGTGCGCAGTACATTCTTAATCACAAAGATTATGACTGTTTTTATCTCAGCGGCGTTTACTAATACTCCCACTTCAATAAGCGGGAGATAAGTGCCGCCAAGCTTCGAAATAAGTGCAACTAGAGTTCAGGTGGATCCTTCTGAACTAAGTTTTCTTTATAAAATAGAGAGCATAATAACAAAAAATATAGCATAAAGAAGGTTAACATGTAAATAATAACTCATAGCGGTGAATTTGTTACTATATGATAGAGTTATCCGGTTTTTTAAATAATTTAGATGTGTTATTATTATATTTGTCGCCGAGGAAATATAAAAAAAGTATTGACTCCCGACGAAATATATGATAAGATATAATTCCAGCTAACGAGAAGCTTGTCTAAAGCGAATCTAATAACTGGAGTAAAAGTTCCTTGAAAACTGTATAGTGCAATCATAACAACGTCAATTCTCGCATTCGAAAGAATGCAGACTGTGCAGGACAGGAAACCTGCTATGTTGATAGAACAGACAAACTATTCACAAGTCAGTGACTTCTGACATCAGAATTGAACTTTTATTGGAGAGTTTGATCCTGGCTCAGGACGAACGCTGGCGGCGTGCCTAATACATGCAAGTCGAGCGGATGTGATGAAGAGCTTGCTCTTCTGAAC
>NZ_MJAT01000018.1 GCF_001742305.1 Desulfuribacillus stibiiarsenatis
CATTTGCAATACATACCTTTTGCGAACGGTATTTTGACAATTGTCGGATAGTAAGTTTCTGCTGCTATACCAAAATGCCATGCGTTATTGGCTATTCTTAAAAGCATATTCAAAATCTAAGGTCCCATCAGGGTGCATAACTATTTCTTTAATTAAAATGCTAAATATATGGTGAAGATCCTGATCCATTCGCTCAAGTTCTTTAAAAGCATTCGAAATATTCGTTATCTGAGTTTGTTTATATTTTTTAGTTCCTAGTTTGATTATTTGGTCTTCAGTAGCTTTTAATTCTTTATCTAATTCTGCCTTCTTTTCTTCAAATTGAGATTTATCTATGACATTCTCCAAGTATAAGTCCAGGAGCCTTTTATTTTTAGTAATTAGCTGTACTTGCTTTTTTTTCAATGTCTCTTTTTCTTCAATCATTTGATTCTCAAAGTCACTATTAAACTTTAAATTTATCTCTTTTCCCTTTTGAATCAATTGTTCTATGACAAATTTTCGCAACTCACTATAAGTAATAGGTTCATGTGATACACATCCAGCTTGTCCATACCTTCTATGCCTACTGCATTTTAAATATGCCCAAATGGTTTTTGTTCCGTTTACTTTTTTACGGTGTGATTGCATAACTATCATATTCGATCCACATTCGGAGCATTTTAGTATTCCTCTTAACTCGTTCCATGCCGTAATTTTCTTTTTTTTATTTGTTACTTCTTTACTATTGGCTTTCATCCAATCTTCTTCTGTAATAATGCCTGGGTGGTGGTTTTCGAAAACAATCCAACGCTCTTCTGGATTCTTGACTTGTTTTTTCCGTCCACCAACTTTAATAGTTGTATGCTTATTTAAGATAAATGTCCCGTAATATATCTTGTTCTGAAGAATGGATTGAACGGATGTTACTTGCCATAGTTGTTTTGTCTTTGATAAATAACCGAGTTCATTAAGCTTTTTCGTTATCTTTTTGTATCCAAGCCCTTCAGTGTATAGTTCAAACATTAATCTTACAACTTGAGCTTCTTCTTCATTGATAACTAGTTTTTTATCGATTACATCATAACCATATGGCACCTTCCCTATATGCTCGCCCCTTCTAACCTTTGCAGCCAGAGCCGAGGTAATACCAACACTTAGGGTTCTACTATATTGCGCAGCGAAAAAAGACCAAAGCTCATAATTCATATCATTTTTATTGGACTGAAAACTGTCATAGCCCTCTTCTACCGAGACTACTCTAACTTTATATTGTTGAAATATCTCTCTTAATTCTAGTGAATCTTTCAAATCACGAGTTAAACGAGATAATGATTTGAAAATTATCATATCTATTTCTTTGAGTTTTGCTTTTTCAATTATGTTTTGCATTGCTGGTCTGTCTAGCAGCAGTGTTCCAGAAATCCCTTCGTCTTTATATACGGAATCATCATTCCATTGAAAACCATTTCTTTCAAGCCAGTTTCTGCATATATCTATTTGGTTACCAACTGAAGATATTTGTTCTTCTTTATCAGTTGATACACGGGCGTACACAGCGTAGTTCATCGTTCCACCTCAACAAAGATTTCTACTTATATATTATAGCATCTAGTATATATTAACAAATTATAATCTGATAAGCTTAATTAAATAATAGGTTAACCTACTAAGAAAACAAGATATAGTAGGTTAACCTATTATAAATTAGCTAAATGTATCTTTGTTCCACCAAAGACCCAGAACATTCACAAATAATATAAATTACGTCACAATTATAAGCTAAATTTTTTTCAGAGTTTACATCTAATCTGATATATCTGTCTATATATAAGCTGAATGAAGTGTTCATATAAAAATGAATAAGTGTTGCTGAATATTAGGTTCTCTGTCAAATGTGGTGGTGCGTTAGCACCGCCATTTCTCTTTTCATAGGAAGAGTGTAGTCTCTAGTACGCTCTGCCAAACTTTTGTTTGCATTTACTTATTTCGCCAAACCCCTCCATAGTCTACAAAAACTTTTCAACATATTCCGACAAAAGAAAAAGATCCCTTACAACAAGGAATCTCAATGGATTAACTGCCTATTTATTCATTCTCTATTTAGTTTAATATTGTATTATAAATGCTAGGCTAATAATGTACAAAATTGATTGAATAAGAATGTACAATTTTCAACCCTACATGCATACTGGTTATGGGGTGAAATGTATGCATGTAAAACTAGACATAACAACAGAAATTGAAATTACTAGACTCTCAGATTTACCAAAACTGAAACTTCTCATGGAGAATCTCAATATGAAAATAAACAAAAGTGAATTAGCAAGGAAGTTCCAGGTAGACAGAAGAACTGTAGATAAATACC
>NZ_MJAT01000020.1 GCF_001742305.1 Desulfuribacillus stibiiarsenatis
TATAAATGCTAGGCTAATAATGTACAAAATTGATTGAATAAGAATGTACAATTTTCAACCCTACATGCATACTGGTTATGGGGTGAAATGTATGCATGTAAAACTAGACATAACAACAGAAATTGAAATTACTAGACTCTCAGATTTACCAAAACTGAAACTTCTCATGGAGAATCTCAATATGAAAATAAACAAAAGTGAATTAGCAAGGAAGTTCCAGGTAGACAGAAGAACTGTAGATAAATACCTGAACGGGTTCATACCAACCAAAAACAGAATCAAGAATTCGAAGTTCGATTCCTACTATGGAATCATAAAATTATTGCTCTCAAAAGAATCCAAACAAATCTTTTACTATAAGCGAGTTCTATGGCAATACCTAAAAGACAATCACGGCCTTAACGCTTCACAGTCAGCATTTCGAGCCTATATCTCTCGCAAGTCAGAGTTTCAATCTTACTTTAAAGAAGGGAAAACAACTACATCTGGACAGGCTATCGTTCGTTTTGAAACACCACCAGGGGAACAAGCACAATTTGACTGGAAAGAAAACATTCCTTATACAACGAGCAATGGGGAAATTATCTATGTTAATGTAGGAGTCTTCTTACTTGCCTACTCACGGTTTCGAATCTTTCATTTAACTATCTCGAAGTCCCAAAGTGTCTTATACAATTGTTACAGATAACATGAAAACCATCATGGACAAACCAAGAACAGAGTACTCGAGAGGAGTGATTAATGAACGCTTTGATCAATTTGCCAAAGATTGTGGATTTATCCTGAAACCATGCATCGCTGGAAGGCCAAGAACAAAAGGAAAAGTTGAAACACCAATGAAACTACTCGATGAGATACATGCCTATCAAGGGAAATTCACGTATGACGAGCTTCATCATTACGTACAGTCTTTATGTGAACGGATCAACCATAGCTACCATCAAGGGACAGGGAAGATACCAATTCTTGCTTTACCACAAGAAAAAAATCTCTTACTGCCTCTACCACGAAAGCAACTAAGAGATTCCTATAAGATCAAGCATATCCTTGTAAAAGTGAATGCATCCAGTATGGTTACATATAAATCCAACCAATACTCAGTACCCGCTGAGTATACAGGTAAAACCGTTGGACTACAAGTCTATGATGATCACATCCAAATCTATTATAACACGGATTTTATAGGAAGCCATAAAATCAGCACATTAAAACTTAACTATAAAGAAGATCACTATAGAGATGCCTTGGCAAAGACAAAACAAAAGTACACAAACATCGATCAATTGGCTAAAAACAATCTACTCGCCATTCATGAGGTATATAAAAATGAATACTAGCTACCAACAATTAGTCAAGAACTTTGAATATCTAAATCTAAAGCAAATGGTACACTATCTTAGCGAAACCATAGACTTCGGTACAAATAACCAGCTCTCCTTTGTTGATACACTCATTAAATTAACGAATCATGAAATTGACATGCGTGAGAAAAACATGGTGACATCAATGGTTAAAGTGGGGGCCTTCCCCCACCAAAAGGAGCTTAAAGATTTTGATTTTACTTTCCAACCGACAATAAACAGACAACAAATATTGGATTTCACGACGCTGCGGTTTATTGAAGAAAAAGAAAATATTGTATTCTTAGGACCTAGCGGTGTGGGCAAAACCCATCTTGCTACCTCAATTGGAATTGCAGCAGCAAAAAAGCGAACGAGCACCTATTTCATTAAATGCAATGATTTGCTCTTACATTTAAAGCGGGCAAAATTAGAGAACCGCTTAGAAAGTCGCTTAAAACACTATACAAAATACAAGCTTTTAATTATTGATGAAATTGGCTATTTACCAATCGATAAAGAAGATGCCAAACTCTTCTTTCAACTCATTGATATGAGATATGAAAAGAAAAGTACGATTTTAACAAC
>NZ_MJAT01000021.1 GCF_001742305.1 Desulfuribacillus stibiiarsenatis
CCACTACGGGTGGTTTTGTAATCGAACAAGATGATTGGTTGTTTCCCATCATTTCCTGAACGATACAGCCACATGTAGGATGTAGACTGCGGCTTTCTGCCTTCTTCCTTTAATACCTGGACCGGAGTCTCATCACAATGAAGGACATCCCGCTTTAGGAGCTGTTGCCGTAGGTAATCGATGACAGGATACAGATAATCCTGCGAACAGCGAATCATCCAGTTCGCCATTGTTGCTCTGGATAGGGTAAAACCCAGTTGCTCCCAGTCCTTTTCTTGACGATAGAGCGGTACGGCATTCACATACTTCTGGTACATGACATGAGCGACTGTACTAGGAGATGCTAAAGAATGATTCATTAAGGAAGACGGTGTTAACGCCTTTTCTATATAAGGTGTATCCGTATGTTTACACTTTGAACATTCATAGGACATGCGGACATAACGGATGATTTGTAATTTGGCAGGTATGTATTCGAGTTCCTCACGCACAAACTCTTTCCCAATCGGCTTAAGGGTGGTGGCACAGTTCCCGCAGTACTGATCTTCTTTGTAAATATCGCATAGGATTTCTTTGACAGGAAGATCCTTTAGTAGTATCTCGCGTTTGGTTTTGGGATCACGTCTCGTATAGCCGTGTACGTTTTTTACGATGGGTTCAGGAATATGAGGATTTGCTTCTAGTTCCGCCTCATTAAACAGGTTGAGTTGGGCACTGATCTCTTCACGAGGTGTCTTTTCGCTGGAGCTACCGAACTTACCTTTCCGGAGGTTAATGACCATCTCGGTAAGGTTCTGGAGTTGTTGTTCTAAGTTCTTTATGGTGTTTTCTAGTTGTTGAATATAGGTATCCTTAGCATCCATGAACGGCTTGTCTCCCATCATTTTCATGGTTAAATTATACCATAAAAACAGGGGAAAAACCAGTATTGGCGCGGTTTGTAGCAACTTTTTGTTCAACAAATTGCGCCTGGTTTTACTGGTTTAATCGCCTTGGGTTGTTCAATTGCTAAGCCTTCTAATAACCATTTCAATTCCTGCCAGGTAAGAGATTTGATTTGCTCTGTCGATCGGGGCCATTGGAAGCTTCCGTTTTCAAGACGTTTATACAAGAGGATGAATCCATCGCCTTCCCAAAGCAGTGCTTTGAGGCGATCACGTCTTCTGCCACAGAACAGATAGAGTCTAGGGGTAAAAGGGTCCATTCCGAAGGTTTCTTGAACAAGGGCAGCAAGACCGTCTATCGATTTGCGCATATCTGTATAGCCACAGGCAA
>NZ_MJAT01000023.1 GCF_001742305.1 Desulfuribacillus stibiiarsenatis
GGAACAGAAAAAATAGCTGCTGTAGAAAAATATCTCCGTGGAGAAGGTTCCCTTAGACGTTTAGCTTCTATGCTAGATGTTACCTTTGCATCCATCAACCAATGGCGGCAAACATATCTATCACTAGGCCCTGATGGTCTTCTAAATACATCTAAGAATAGCGTCTATACTGCCGAATTTAAGACTTCAGCTGTAAGAGATTACTTAGCTGGCAATGGATCACTATTGGATATATGTAGAAAGTATGGTATTAAATCTAAAACCCAGTTGAATAACTGGGTTTTAAAGTATAATGGTCATGAGAAGTTGAAAACTTCCGGTACAGGAGGGTTAATTATCATGACAAAAGGCCGTACAACTACATACAATGAACGAATTAATATCGTCAAATACTGCATAGAGCACCAAAGCAATTATGCTCAAACAGCAAACGAATTTCAGGTTTCCTACCAGCAAGTTTACTCTTGGACAACCAAATATTTAAAAAATGGTGTGGACGCACTTCAGGACAGACGTGGCAAAAAGAAGTCTGAGAATCAGATGTCTGAGGTAGAAAAACTCAGGGCACAGAACAAGCTGCTAGAAGCTGAAAACAGAAGAAAGCAGATTGAGATAGACTTCCTAAAAAAGTTGGACGAGATAGAAAGGCGGCGATTTTAAATCCGGTTCAGAATGAAACAATATATCTCGCTATACAAAATCTTAATAACGAGAAATCCTATTCAATACGTGAACTTTGTAAAGTCGGTGGCATCCAACGTTCTTCATATTATAAGTGGCTAAATAGAAAAGAAAGCGATAATGAGAGTTTCAACAAAACTTTATTATCAATCATCAAAGATGCTTATGAAGAAAAGAACGGAATCCTTGGATATCGCCAAATGACAATCAAAATAAACCGAGAACATGATTTTCATGTGAATCACAAGCGAATCTACCGACTGATGCAGATCTTACACTTGAAATCCGTATGTCGTAGAAAAAGAAAGAATTACATCCATTCCACACCTGAAATTACTGCAGAAAACATCTTAAATAGACAGTTTGAGAGCAATCAATTCGGCACCAAATGGCTTACAGATGTAACAGAAATGAAGTATGGTATTCAAAATAAAGCTTATCTTAGTGCTATTCTAGACTTGGCAGACAAAAGCATTGTTTCCTTTGTACTTGGACATTCCAATAACAACGAACTTGTCTTTAAAACATTTGATATAGCGCACCAGGTGTATCCGG
>NZ_MJAT01000024.1 GCF_001742305.1 Desulfuribacillus stibiiarsenatis
CAATTCCTGCCAGGTAAGAGATTTGATTTGCTCTGTCGATCGGGGCCATTGGAAGCTTCCGTTTTCAAGACGTTTATACAAGAGGATGAATCCATCGCCTTCCCAAAGCAGTGCTTTGAGGCGATCACGTCTTCTGCCACAGAACAGATAGAGTCTAGGGGTAAAAGGGTCCATTCCGAAGGTTTCTTGAACAAGGGCAGCAAGACCGTCTATCGATTTGCGCATATCTGTATAGCCACAGGCAATGTAGATTTCCTTTGCTACTGTGATGTCGCCTAGCATATAGATTTTAAAGCTAGCAAAACAGTTTCAAGTGTTTCTTTAGAAGTACCTTCTTTTACTTCTACTGTTGCAATCGGAAAATGAATGGTGATGAAGCCTAGTGTTTGCGTGGGTCTTGTGTCGAATGATAGTTTTGCAAACTCAACTGGTTTTTGATCCACATGTGTAACTGGAAGTCGTTGTTTGCAAGCTTCTTTCCGAATTTTTTTCAGCCAGTAGTAGTAAGATGCTTCGTTGATGCTTTTTTGCTTACACCAAGTTCGTACGGTCATTCCACTATCTTGGCATTCCATTATTAGCTTTGACCACTGTTCCTTGCGGAACTGGATTTTTACTTGGGTTATTTCATCCATGAATAATACCTCCATCGTATAGCTTTAGAGTACTTGAAAAACTTGAAAAACTCTAACTCTAAAAACTATAAATGTTATTTTGAAGGTATTATTACATGAATCATATTAAATTGTAAGGCACCATGTTATTGAGCGGTTAC
>NZ_MJAT01000025.1 GCF_001742305.1 Desulfuribacillus stibiiarsenatis
GGTGCCAAAAAAGAACTAATACCATGTGGCACTAGTTCTTGCATTCAGCTAGTATACGCGGAGACCAAGGCATTAAATCTTCTAAATCTTCTGGCCTATTCCGGTAATCAGTATCCGGCATGTATAAGAGAAGATAGTTTAGGTAGCTGTATATGTTCAGTCCATTTGCTTTTGCTGTCTCGATGATGCTGTATATAGCGGCACTAGCGGAGGCCCCTTTAGGAGTAGCTGCAAATAGCCAATTCTTTCTCCCTACTGCAAAGGGGCGAATGCTGTTCTCAGCTGCGTTATTGGATATGGCACATCTACCGTCAAGTAGATAATTTTCCATAAATGGTTTCTGGTTCATTGCATATGTTACGGCTTTTCCGAGAGCAGAATTCTTTAGTGCATGAACAGAATGTAGCCAACTCCAAAAGGCATCTAGAATTGGTTTTGCTTTTTCCAGACGCTTTGTGTATTTTTCTTCGGGTGTAAACTGGGATAGCTCTTCTTCGATTTTGAAAAGCTGGTTGCAGTAGTCCCGACCGATTTCTGCATTTGTGAGTCGAGCATCTTTTGCTCGTTTGTCTGGGATTGCCTCGACAAATTTGCGACGCAGGTGAGCCCAACAGCCACAACGGATGACATCTTTAAGTTTGTTATACCCAGAGTATCCGTCACAGTGTAGGAATCCTTTAAATCCCTTCAGATATTCGGAAGCGTTTTCACCACTACGGGTGGTTTTGTAATCGAACAAGATGATTGGTTGTTT
>NZ_MJAT01000026.1 GCF_001742305.1 Desulfuribacillus stibiiarsenatis
ATAGAGGCAACCGAATTAAAAGTAGTGACAAAGCGTCAGCCTACGGAAGAAGAGATTCGCCAATTATTATTTGCTTGGAAGGTAGTAAAGCATGTGAAATCAAACGCTATCGTATTAGCGAAGGATAATCAAACGATTGGTGTTGGAGCAGGGCAGATGAACCGTGTCGGTTCAGCAAAGATAGCCATAGAACAAGCGGGAGTTAATGCAAAAGGATCAGTCCTAGCGTCAGATGCGTTCTTCCCAAGGCTTACGGTTTTTAGAATAGCGAGATATCGCATCATTCGTTCGATGAGGCTTTTATTCTCTGCTGGGTAACCCACTGGCGTTATAATCGGTAGTATTTCATGCTCCTTAAGTTGTACCATTCGCTCAAAACTACTTTTCGTAAATGTCCCGCCAAGCCAGCAAGTGCCGAGTCCTTTTGACGTCGCATATAATATAAGCTGCTCGAGTGTATAACCGATGTCCTCTAAATTCTTCAATTTCTTTTATTTCAGTTTTTATCACTATCCAATTCCCCCCAATTATATAAAGCTACAATACCATTCCAAAAACAAAGAAACCCGGAGAGTTATCATAAAGTCGCACAAACATTAGCAGTACAGATGATTGAAGATGAGATTCCACAGCTAGGCCCACTCAGTGGAATTCATGCGGCATTAGGTAAGTCGGGAAATCCATATATCATGGCCATAGCTTGTGATATGCCATAT
>NZ_MJAT01000027.1 GCF_001742305.1 Desulfuribacillus stibiiarsenatis
GGTTTTAAAGTATAATGGTCATGAGAAGTTGAAAACTTCCGGTACAGGAGGGTTAATTATCATGACAAAAGGCCGTACAACTACATACAATGAACGAATTGATATCGTCAAATACTGCATAGAGCACCAAAGCAATTATGCTCAAACAGCAAACGAATTTCAGGTTTCCTACCAGCAAGTTTACTCTTGGACAACCAAATATTTAAAAAATGGTGTGGAAGCACTTCAGGACAGACGTGGCAAAAAGAAGTCTGAGAATCAGATGTCTGAGGTAGAAAAACTCAGGGCACAGAACAAGCTGCTAGAAGCTGAAAACAGAAGAAAGCAGATTGAGATAGACTTCCTAAAAAAGTTGGACGAGATAGAAAGGCGGCGATTTTAAATCCGGTTCAGAATGAAACAATATATCTCGCTATACAAAATCTTAATAACGAGAAATCCTATTCAATAAGTGAACTTTGTAAAGTCGGTGGCATCCAACGTTCTTCATATTATAAGTGGCTAAATAGAAAAGAAAGCGATAATGAGAGTTTCAACAAAACTTTATTATCAATCATCAAAGATGCTTATGAAGAAAAGAACGGAATCCTTGGATATCGCCAAATGACAATCAAAATAAACCGAGAACATGATTTTCATGTGAATCACAAGCGAATCTACCGACTGATGCAGATCTTACACTTGAAATCCGTA
>NZ_MJAT01000028.1 GCF_001742305.1 Desulfuribacillus stibiiarsenatis
AGCCTAAAATACAGGATTGTCGCACCCCTCATTTAATATTGACATATTATATGATGACTGTATCCTTAGCTTCCTGGTACCTTGAGCCGTGCAGGAGGGGTAGCATTGTGAAAAACAGAAAAGACAGACCATTATTGACCAACCGTGAGCGTGAAGTTTTTGAACTACTAGTTCAAAGCAAAACCACAAAAGAAATTGCAGACTTACTATTCATTAGCGAAAAGACCGTTCGTAACCATATATCGAATGTCATTCAAAAACTAGGAGTTAAAGGACGCTCGCAAGCAGTCGTTGAATTAGTACGATTAGGGGAGCTAACTATATAGTATCCCCTCTTCGCACCCCACCAAAGCCTATCGCTGTTAATACTAACAGTGGTGGGTTTCTTTTTGTGTGCAAAAACATGAGAAAGAAACTTTTGTCGAAATTTGACAAGCTTTGTCGATGGAGAAGGATATTGGTAAATTGTTGGGAAATCATAGAAAGCCTAGAAGATGTAATTAAACAAGTGGTGGAACACGAACGAGAAGCCCGCAAACAAGTCTTCGAACAGTCAAAAGAACAGCTAGAAGATAAAGTCTTCCGTTCTTTAGGTATTCTGTTACATGCCAGGGTGATTAGTACGAGAGAAGCGATGGAAAGGATATCGAATGTAAGACTAGGGATAGATTTAGGACTGATCGATGGAAT
>NZ_MJAT01000029.1 GCF_001742305.1 Desulfuribacillus stibiiarsenatis
CCTCTTTTGATACCGTCGATTATTGTAATACTCTATGTATTCCATGATTGCTGATTCTAGCTCTTCATATGAGTTGAATTTGCTAAGGTAATACATTTCTGATTTCAACATTCCCCAAAATGATTCCATTGGTCCATTATCAATACATCTCGCTACCCTTGACATGCTTTGTGTCATTTTTGCATCGTCTAGTTTTTTCTTAAAAATCTTATTTGTATATTGGAAGCCACGATCACTATGGAAGATTGGCTTTGCATCCGGATACACCTGGTGCGCTATATCAAATGTTTTAAAGACAAGTTCGTTGTTATTGGAATGTCCAAGTACAAAGGAAACAATGCTTTTGTCTGCCAAGTCTAGAATAGCACTAAGATAAGCTTTATTTTGAATACCATACTTCATTTCTGTTACATCTGTAAGCCATTTGGTGCCGAATTGATTGCTCTCAAACTGTCTATTCAAGATGTTTTCTGCAGTAATTTCAGGTGTGGAATGGATGTAATTCTTTCTTTTTCTACGACATACGGATTTCAAGTGTAAGATCTGCATCAGTCGGTAGATTCGCTTGTGATTCACATGAAAATCATGTTCTCGGTTTATTTTGATTGTCATTTGGCGATATCCAAGGATTCCGTTCTTTTCTTCATAAGCATCTTTGATGATTGATAATAAA
>NZ_MJAT01000030.1 GCF_001742305.1 Desulfuribacillus stibiiarsenatis
CACACCACGAGAGTTTGTAACACCCGAAGCCGGTGGGGTAACCCGCAAGGGAGCTAGCCGTCGAAGGTGGGATAGATGATTGGGGTGAAGTCGTAACAAGGTAGCCGTATCGGAAGGTGCGGCTGGATCACCTCCTTTCTAAGGAAAATAGCGGAGTAACATCCGCTAAAGAGACCAAAGGTCTCACAGGGAACTTGACGAAATGATTGCACTGTATAGTTTTGAGGGAGCTTTTCCTTCGCACAAGCGAAGAAAAAACCCTTGTTCCATGACAACTACACATAAAACCGAAAAGACATCGGAAACAAAAGCAAGTAAAGAAATACCAAGAAACAAACACAGCGTTTTTAACCAGTAAGAATGGTTAAGCTAGAAAGAGCGTATGGTGGATGCCTTGGTGCTAGGAGCCGAAGAAGGACGGAGCGAACGCCGAAACGCTACGGGGAGTCGTAAGCAGACCTTGATCCGTAGATATCCGAATGGGGAAACCCTGTATCCGTAATGGGATACAATCCATACCTGAACACATAGGGTATGAGAAGGCAGACCCGGGGAACTGAAACAT
>NZ_MJAT01000031.1 GCF_001742305.1 Desulfuribacillus stibiiarsenatis
CCAATCTTCCATAGTGATCGTGGCTTCCAATATACAAATAAGATTTTTAAGAAAAAACTAGACGATGCAAAAATGACACAAAGCATGTCAAGGGTAGCGAGATGTATTGATAATGGACCAATGGAATCATTTTGGGGAATGTTGAAATCAGAAATGTATTACCTTAGCAAATTCAACTCATATGAAGAGCTAGAATCAGCAATCATGGAATACATAGAGTATTACAATAATCGACGGTATCAAAAGAGGCTTAACTGTATGACACCTATCGAATACAGGCAACACCTTTTCAATAAGGCAGCATAATTTATGCCGCGAAAGCCTGTTTATATGGGATAGTACCCTCTGGTAAAATACTGACGGCGGAAGCCAATAATGATCTAGTATCACTTCCGCCCAAGAAACGGGAGTCCAGAGGGTACAAGGGCCCCATGTCAACAGGACCGTGGAATAAATGGATTGAAGAGCATGAAAAAACGTCAACCATAACTAATGATTGACGCCATAATACTTTTGTTTTTTCTACTGTCTACTTGACAGGGGCATGTTCA
>NZ_MJAT01000032.1 GCF_001742305.1 Desulfuribacillus stibiiarsenatis
TGATAAGATCCGTGGTCAAAAGGGAAACAGCCCAGACCATCAGCTAAGGTCCCCAAGTGTGTGTTAAGTGGGAAAGGATGTAGTGTTGCACAGACAACCAGGATGTTGGCTTAGAAGCAGCCACCATTGAAAGAGTGCGTAATAGCTCACTGGTCGAGTGACACTGCGCCGAAAATGTAACGGGGCTCAAACACACCACCGAAGCTATGGATGATGCACTGAGTGCATCGTGGTAGGGGAGCGTTCCAAGCGCATCGAAGCGATACCGTAAGGAGTCGTGGAGCACTTGGAAGTGAGAATGCCGGTATGAGTAACGAAAAGATATGTGAGAATCATATCCGCCGAAAGCCGAAGGGTTCCTGAGGAAGGTTCGTCCTCTCAGGGTAAGTCGGGACCTAAGCCGAGGCCGAAAGGCGTAGGCGATGGACAACTGGTTGAGATTCCAGTACCACCTATAAGCCGTTTGAGTGATGGGGTGACGCAGGAGGATAGGGAGAGCAGACTGATGGAATAGTCTGTCGAAGCGAGGTAGCGG